>NZ_CP042244.1 GCF_008152325.1 Crassaminicella thermophila | reverse complement strand
TGCTTTGCCCCCTTAATGCTTAAAATGGTATATCATCGTCATCATCTATTGCTTGAAATCCATCTATTTCATTATTGGGATTGGATTGGCTATTTTTATTATCAAGAAATTCTACTCTCTCAGCTACTATCACAACTTTACTTCTTTTCTGTCCATCTTTTTCCCATGTTTCCTGTTGTAGCCTACCCTCTATTCCTACTTTGCTACCTTTTTTCGTATATTGTGCTGTATTCTCAGCAATCTTTCCCCATATCACAACTTCAAAGAAATCTGCTCCTTCTCCAAAAGTTCTATTAACAGCTATACTTACTTTTGTTAATGCTTTTCCGTTTTGAGTAAATCGCATTTCTGGATCTCTTGTCCATCTTCCTATAAGATTAACGCTGTTCATTTTTGCATTCCCCCTTTCGCTCCCTAATAATCTTCTGAAACATAAGTATCAAATAAAACTGCAGGTCTTTCTGCTAGTAAATAAATTTCTCTTGATAGAAAATGTTTCCGTTCTTTTGAATCAACTACAACAAATGCTATATTATCTTCATCATCAAACTTGTTTAAATATTCCTTAAACTCTTTAATTGTTATTTTGCTATCTATTAAATCAAGAAATGATAATTGTTCCATTATTCAACCACCTTCTCTGACTTAATTTCTCGTAATTTCTTTGTCGACATCATATACAACAAAACTTTTCCTGTCTCTTTGCATTTGTATACATTTCTTTCTATATGCTCTACATTTATACCATTACACCGCTTACAATCTGCAATACATAAATCAAATTTCTTCATTGCTCTATCACCATCTCCACTAATCCTCAATTTAATCTGATATATTTTTAATATGTTGTTCTAATCCATATTTGTATCTACAAGTTTCACATGCAGCTTTATTAAAAGCAAATTCACAATCTGGACATTTATAATTAATTTCTCTAGCATACTTTTCTTTATCCATTTGTTTTCCTTTTAATTCTGTATTTGCATCTAGTATTCGTATTTTAGGTATAAAGCCGTATAAAGTTGCTAAGAAATTAAAAGGGAAATATATAATATTTGCAATCCCTGTAACTAAAAATATCTATAGAATCAATTATATCTCCCAAATAGGATAATTTATTTTTTTTCTTGCTATATTTTTGTAAGCAATTTAAAAATTCCCTATTTCAAATGCCACAAACCCTGCTTTTTTTCATCATCTCATATTCTTTTATAATTAATTTAGATCACCTTCTCTGCTTTTTCTAGCAGCTTTTTTAACTCAATAAACTTTATTAAACTTTCTTCTGTATCTGCTATTCCCATTTCTTCTGATATTTTTTTGTGTTCCAATTTAACATAAATTCTAGTGCTTTTTATTAATTCATGATTTAATTTTTTTCTGCACTCACAACTCTTTTTACAGCTTCATTCTTGAATTTTCTAAGTTCTCTAATCTTTTCAGCCATTTTCTCATGTTGAAATTTTAAATTCTCATTTTCTTCTTCTAATTCTTCAATTCTATTCCATAATTTCATACATTCTTCATGATTTCCGTTATCAACAAATACTGGATTTTGTTTTTTATGTTCTTTTATTTCTATTTTTAATCTTTTGTTTTTTTCTTCAAGTTTTTTAATTCTATCTATTAAAACTAATTCATAAAAACGATTCATGCTTTTCCCTCACTTTCTTCTAAAATACCACTTTTTATCAATATTCTTTTTGTTCTTAAAAACTTTTCTTTACTAACAACAATTCTAATTTTTCCTTTCCCCTATACATCTATTGCCGATCATTAACTCTACAACGCTTCCATTTTTTCTACAAATTAATTTTTCCTCAATTTTCATTTTTACTCAACCTCCCTCACTTTCTAATTTGAGATTTTTCATATTCCCTAATATCACATTGAGGAAGCTCATCAACCAACATATCATCTTCGTCAACTTCAACTAATACATGAGCTACTACCATTACAAATTCTTTGCCACATTCAGTACATTTACATCTATCAAGAATACCATTGTTATTTTTCATTGCATGTTCATAGTTATAATCAGCATTTTCAGCTAATATAAATCCGTTGCAATTGTCTTGATTGCATCTATGTGCTTGTATACTCATATTTACCCCTCACTTTCCACCATATGTTAGCAATATGGCCTATTCGTTGTATAATCTTATTCAGCAGGGCTGGAGTCAGCCCCATATTGTTAGTTGATTTTCTTCCAAATAAATTTCTTTTGAGAATCTTTTTTCCATTTCTTCAAAGCTATAATCTAACCTGAATCTGTTATGTGCTAATTCATCCATTCGTTTTAACCTCTTCCAATATTTTGGATAGTATCTGTATAAATTTCTTAATTCCTGTAATCCTTTGAGTGGGCAACACCAACAACTTACCCTGTCAAACTTTTCGTATAAGCCGTTCCAATTAAATCCTTTTTCATAACAATATTGTAATGCCTCTGTTTCCGTAATCCCCCACTCAATTAGAGGATAACGTATTGCCTTCTCTTTGTTTTTCTTCGCTCTATGGGCTTCATCTAAGGCTATTCCATGATACTCGATTATTTCATCTTCTATACTCCTTAAATGTTTTGATATAACCGATTTTTTTAGCATTTGAGTACACCATCTATTTCTAAAATCAGGCCATCCGTAACCTATTTGACCACTCTTTTTTTCGTGGATGAACATATAATATTCAAAGCTGTCATTAGATTTTAGTTTGGTTATGATCCTTCCAATATACTTTTCAACTTTTCTGATATGCTCATACATATCTGGAAATTCCATTCCTGTATCACAAAAGATTATTTCATCAATTTTCATATTTTTTTCAATCATCATCAGCAACATTGCTGTTGAATCTTTCCCACCTGAAAAACTTATGATATGTTTCACTTTTCTAACCTTCCTTTTGATTGTATTTCACAATCTCAGAAAGGTCACCTGCTCGGGCTTCCCACGCCATTAAGTCTTTGTCCTACATCACCGACGCTACCATGAGCAAGTTTTACGCTTTTGTTTTTCACCCTGCACGGATCATGCTTTCGCATGGTTGGACTTCCTATTGGACATGTGATGTGTCCTCAATCCTCCACAACCTGGTTTACCAGGACTTTAGAAAAGTGAATCTATTATATTTTTTCATACTCCCACCACCACTAATATTCTATTTTGTCCATGCTACGCCCAATGTCAAATATTCCAAAATTTCATCTAAATTGTTTTGTCCCTGCAAATTGTTTATTTTTTGTCCTTTTTCTGTAAGATACTCTATACAACATCCAATTAAAAAAATGTCTTATTTCTAAAAACATATTTCCTTATCTAGTAGCCGATTATACCCTTTTATTTTTTTATACCATTCCCAAAAAGTAATCTGGCATTTTCATCTCTCCCCCACCACTAACTACAACGTTTCCGCTTACCTTTCCATCATACTTCTAACATTTTTTTTATAATCAGATTTACCGTTCCATCTCCATTCCTTACTATTTCAAATTTCATTTTTATCTTCTAAATCCTCATACTCTCCTTTTTATCTCTATACCTGTATCTGTTTTCATAATTCTCTTTTTCATTTTTTTCTCAACCCATTTTTTATCAATCTCAATTTTTTCTAATTGAATCCCTTCTCTTTCAAGGTGTTGTATAAAATTTTGCTGCATTTCAACATCATTACCAAAAACACTCTGTACAAACTTTTCAACATCTATCTCAGCGCAATTTTTCATGGATGCAATAACTTCTTCTCTTACTTCCTGAGCCTTATCTATGTCTTCTTTTAGGTTTCTTCTAGTCCACTTTTCAGTAACATTTTTAAAAATCTTCGTCTTATCCCTATCATCAATCAGCGACCTGCAGTTCAGAAATACATTTGAAAATAGCTGCTCAAAATCGTCACCGTAAACTTGCTTATCCAAAAAAATTAGATCATATTCATCCTCTTCATCTATTTCTTTTACAAAAGCACATTGTTGTAACTTTTGGCTCATTCCAGGCAAACCTATCATTTGTGGCACTATGGATGTCTTAAGCTTGTCCTCTTCAAATTCAACATTATGGATGAATGACTTTTTGTAATCTAGTTTCAATACGCCTATGTAGTTCTTATCCTTTGCTGTATATAAACATATCACTAAATCAGCAGAAGGTATGTTGTTATCCTTTTTCATCGCCTTAAACAACTGATTTGCAATATCCTTTGAAGCTTCGATAAATGTTTCTTTGTTCTTAAATATTGCTGCACATGAATCTTTCACAATCGTTGAACCACCTCTGAACTTTCCTTTTCGATTTTCTTCGCTACTCAAAGATTTCACAATATGCTTTTCTAAAAACTCATGAATATCCTCATTGATTTCCTGTTCATAGTCTGTGAGTATTGGAGCATCAGCATTTCTATCTAAAACATGAATTATTGCTTTTTTAATCATCACTGCATCAGTATTTCTCACTTTTTATTCCTCCTCAAGCCAATTTTTTAGATTTTAGATACAACTTGTCCATGCTAAACCAATCAACAATGCAACCTCGCCGTCCTATTTGTCCTGTTATGATCATTACCAGCACCTTATTTGCTTTAATTTCTAAAACTTCCCCTGCTTTGATGAATAGGTCGCTCTGTATGTCCCATATGTACACTTTGTCCCCTATCCTCATTTCAAGCCTCCTTATATACAATTCCATACACATGGTACTTCTCTGCAAATGTATCTCTGCCAATCGTATGTGCTTCTATATGATGAACCCTACAAAGTGCTATTTTTCTTAATTTGCTATCATCAAATCTTCTCCTATCATTTCCCATACCTATTGCATCCCAATGATGTATTTCGGCTTCTTTTCCGCATATCACACATTTCTTATATCTCAAACATATATACAAATAATCATTAATCTCCACGATACTTGGCATTTCATTGTATTTAAGCGGTATATCCATTTCAAAAGCAAACTCTATAATCAAATTTATAAATCTTCTCGCTTGATCTACAGACATATTTGCCATACTAAAGCCATCTTTCAAATCGTCATATAGCTCTGTATACCAGCTTTTCATAAGTGCCTTAAACCAATCTGCTGGATATCCAAGATATGTTGCTATTTCTGCCATAAGTACGTGTGCTTTCTTAAGTTGATCTATCGTAATATGCCTATTATCATCTATCCGTATCATAGCTTTTACTTTTTTATTTTCAGCAAATCTTTTTATCTTTGATTGGAATTGTCTATCTGGAATTATGACAAGCAATTCTGTTCCTTTTTTTGAATTTCTATATCCAACTATTTCAGCGTATTCATTCACTTTTCCTAACCCTTACTTCAGTTCTAGGATTTTTCTTGTCATAATCCCCTTTCAAGATCAACTCTACATTTCCAAAACTATCATCTTGCAACACTCCTACTCGAACTAAGCTATCTAGTATGAATTTCCCGCTATAATTATCAGGATCTCTTCGTCTTTTGTCTTTGAAGAAATAGGTAATTTCTACCACAGCCTTTTTAAATGGATTCTGAGCCCATTTTTGTTCTCGGACTAGCCAACCTATTACCGACTGCCATTTCTTCTTTTCTGATTGATACTGAAAAGCCTGAGTGTATGTTGAACCCCTACCCATGTACTTATTATTGCTAGGTGGAATATCTGGTATTGTTATTCTTAGTTCATCCTCAATTTTCCCATTAGGTGTTAATATCGTTTGTATATGTCCTTGTCCCATCAATCTTCCCCCTTAAAATCTTTTCTGCTTTCTCTAAAGCCTCTGCTACCGTACAGTATTCATCAAAATAAATTTTTACTGCTTCTTCTGCGATCTCTTTTAATTTTCTTTTATCCATTGTTTACCGCTTCCTTAAGTTCCTGGAGCTCTCTAATGATCGTGTCTAATTCTTTAAGCTCAACTCTTATCCCTTGATTACCTTTGATGATAGACAATACATCATCTTGCATTCTGTATACTAACGATTCTCCTTTAAATTCCATTACTTTTAGTTTTAATGCTTTAAAATTTTGCTTTTGAGTATTTTCATCTTCATACGGCTCTTTTTTTGGTTTTAATTTGCCGATCATAGCCTTTACATTCCTAATCGGATAATCATACTTCTTTGCAATTTCTTCAGCTGTCATTTTTTCTTCTTCTACATGTTTTCTTAATTTTTCTAAATTCAATCTCATTTCACTATTCCCCCTATTTAAACTGCTATGGATTTTTACTTCTAATGGCATCTCTTCTGTTTTACATTGCATTTTTCTGTACTTCTCCAATTCTTCTTCGCTAAGCTTATATTCTTTCATTTCACTTGCTTTAATTTGTTCTGCATACTTTCTTTCAGCTTCTTCTGTTCTGCGTTTGTAATCTTCATCTATGAAGTCCTCTATGTTCATTCGCTTTTTCTTCGTTGTAGCGGTTTTCTTTCTCATTCCTCCCACCTCTGAACGTAAAATTTCTCTTTTCCACGTTCTATTTGCTTATCTAACCTTGCCAATTCTTCGTGTAAAACTTTCGCAACAATTATTCTTGCTTCTAACCCCTCTCCAGTTTTTTCTGCTTCTCTAATCCGTTCTAGTGCTTTGTTATATTCATCTGCTTTTCTATCTCTCTTTTGCATAAGTGCATATAACAAACCCATACTTATTCCCCCTTTTTTTTACACTCATTAAGATGTTTTATTCATTTCAAATTTCTCAGTAAGAAGTTTCGTTACGCTATCAACCTGCTGCAACTGTTTTAGATCATTTTGTACTCTTCCTGGCAACATTACTTTGTCAGATTCACGTTTCATATATTGCTCATACATTTTGAGAAAATGTGCCCTATCTGCCATAAGATTTTCGCTAACACATAACTCTCTAAACCCCATAGCTTGTACAGCTTGATATAACGGCCTGTCACTTTTTATCTCTTGTAACGCTTCATCTGCCCTGTACCATCCATATTTCTTTATGAGTTCCATAACTTTCCCCCATGCCTCAGCTCCATTTAGATTGTAATTTGTAGCCAATTTTTCCATGCATTTTCTGATTCCTGCAGGAGTTGGTTTGAATTCATTCGTTGCTATATATGTTTCAATAGCCATTTCAAACAGTTTTGGATCATCTTCTTTGAAAATCTTGTACCATAACATGGTGCTTCTTTCGTCTTTAAGGATTCTAAAATTGTCATATACACTTTCTAGGGCCATAATCCCCTCAACAAATTTCTTCTTATCCATCTTCCTCCTCCATTTCTAAGAATCTTTGGATCGAATCCATGCTATCCATAATTTTCTCTGTATTTGTTTCAAACTGTTTTCCTCTGCCATAACCCTTCTTTGTCCGCTCGTTGTTCATTTGCAGAAATAATGTGTCAAATTTTTCCCTTAGCTTTTTAGTGCTTAATATATTTGTCATCCAAAACGAATCCTTCTGGCACCATTGGATTACTTTTTTAATTTCATCCTCTGTTCTGCCATCTAATCTAATTAGACGATCTATGTGTACTGACCATTTATCCATATCTTTTAATCCAGGTACTTTAGCTTTAGGATTATTTTTTAGAATATAATTCTTAAGATAATTTGCTAATCTATATTGAGTTGAATCAACGTCAAATTTTAATTTGACAGGAATATTATTTATATCTTTTTTATTTCTTTTACTTTCCTTTCCTTTACTTTCCTTTAATGTATTGCTTTCGCATTGCGTTTGCATTGCACCTGCATTACATTCGCTTTCTTTGTTTACTTCTAACCCTTGATTTCCCTTGTTTTTATTCCATCTAGCTTGAGCTGCTTTTCTAGCTTTTTCTGATTTTTCTTCTTTATTTTGCATTCTTTTAAGAAGTGAGTTTGACCATATAAAATCTCCATCTGTTTCAAATAGTTCGAACTCATTTATGCAATCATTTACATAGCATTGCGCTTGCTCTGCATTGCATTGCATTTGCATTGCAAGTGCATTATACACATGCTTAGTAATTTTTAATTTGTAGTTTTCTTGTTCTCTAAACGTTTCTATGAGTATCCAGTACCATCCATACCCTTCTGAACCATAAACGCTCCTCATTGCTAGTATTTTAGGGTCATGTCTTGCATTACTATCATGTGAAAAATAATATGCATCTTTGGCCAATCCTCCCACCTACCTTAAATAACTCCTAAATGTATAAGTTTACAAATTACCGCCAATACTAACGATATGATTAATACGCACATATGCATTCTGCGTTGTTTTTTAACCTTGCGGGGAACATGTCCCCGCTCTAATCTCAAATATTTCATGGCTTGTCCTCCTATTTCTTAGGATTAGCTTCTATGTTTTTGATTAGTTCATCATACTCTTGTTTAGTTAAATCTTCTGCTTTTGTTTTACTATATTTCTTCAATACTGCTTTCTTCACGCATTCAGCATCATATCCATTTTTAGCTCCTATTGCATATAGTCTTTTAACTTGTGCTTCACTTAATTTCTTTGACTGCTTGTCCTTATCACCCTTACCATGATTGTTTGTTGCATCACTGTCTTTTGTATCATCTATACAAAATAATCCGTTTAAAGCGTATTTCCTAGCGTATGACGATACACTACCAGTTATTTGTGCTAAGTCCATTCCTTTTTTATTTAAATCCTCTCTTGCAAGAGCATCTACTTTTATACTTTCACCTTTCTCTATATCTGTGAATGTAGCAGTTGCTTTGATATAGAATCGATCGCCTATTTGTAAAACTTCATCATTTAGTGTTTAATTGAAAAGATTGTTCTTCAGGTTCTGGCAAACTGCAGTTTTTAATCTCTTTAACTACGTTATGCCCTATCTTTTGGCCAACGTAATATACTTTTACTCCAAAACCTGCTCCCCTTCAAATTTTGAATCATAGAAATATTTAATGAAATCTAGTTCCGAAACATCAACTATTTCACCTGTTTCAATATTTCTGAATCTTCTAGTTCTCACATTCAACACCTACGCTTTATTCCATACTGCCATATTAGTTGTTTTAATTTCTTATTTGCATCAATATAACCCTCAGCTAATCCTGCAAAGTATCTTTCTTCTTCTGAATGTTTTATCCATTGAGCTATTAAAATTTCATTAATTTTCTTTTGATCTAATAATTGATGAACCAGATCGTATCTTTTAGAAATCATTGCTTCCATTTTTTCATTCATGCTGTCACCTCTCTCATATGTTCAACTACTAGCTTGTCTACTTTTCGAGATTGCTTTTGCACTGCTGGATGTTGTAGATCATCGTATTTAGCAATCAAATAATCCAATTTCTTCTTTTCGATTTTTAAGCTATTCATCTCTAGTCCCCCTGTATAAATTTCTTAAAATCTGCTATAATACACGTAACGTTGTTTTTTGTACGCACTATTTGGTTGTTGCAGCAACCTTAGTGCTTTTTTCTATTTTTTCGATAATATCTTCAACCTCTGCTAATCTAATTTCGCAAAACCTTACATCTTCTTTCTTATGTTTCTTTGCAAATTCCAATAGCTCTATATTCTCTTTTCTTTTTAGTTCCAATGCTGCTTTAACGATCTGTAAATCTGCCATACTGAACATAATTTTCATCCCTTTCTTTCTTTAAAATCTCTAGAAAATCTCGAATCTTGCCTGCATAAGAATCTAATCCATGCATATACTCACCCCCTTTCATGTCGAAATTTGATCATTATGCAATCAATCTTTGATAGTCATTTTCTCATTAGCATCATTATTTTTTAGTAAATTCAAGCCGTATTCTTGTCTAATTTCATTAATAGTACTTATTCCTTTTAACAATCGATTTAAGGCATTTTCTGCTCTATCGATTGTCTTTTCTTTTGTACTTAATATCTTTTTCATTTATTACACCACCTTTCGTTTTTTGCCCCCATATGGTAAAATTTTGTAGAAAGGGGGGGTATAAAAATTGATAACTTATAGTGAGTTTTGCAGTAACAAAGAATGTGATTACAAAACTACGTATAACGAATTTACAGAACCAGAAAAATTTTGTACTCAATGCGGTAGTCCTATGCTATACGAATGTTCTGAATGCAAAGAAGCTTTTCCACAAAATGCAAAATTATTCTGTCCAAACTGCGGAACAAAAATAAAATAGAAGCCTATAATTTTTTGCCACAGTATGTGCAATAATTAGCATTTTCGATGTTGTTTTCTCTTCCGCAATTTTTGCACATATAGATTTTTATTTCTTTTGGCTGAACTGGAACTCGCACTTCCTGTTCAGTCACTTTTTTACTATCTAACATAACTGAATTTAATTTTTTATCCATCCTTCCACCCCCCTCTCTAGGCTCCTCGAAATACTCTTCAAACTTTTTATTACATTCATCACAAATATACTTTGTTTGAAAATCTGTACTTGTTATAATTTCGTATGCATTTTCCTTTGCTATTTGTTTTTTGCAAAATTCACATTTTGTTTTTTTAGTCATATACTCACCACCTTTCTTGTCGAAATTTGATCATTATGCAATCAATCTTTGATAGTCATTTTCTCATTAGCATCATTATTTTTTAGTAAACTCAATCCGTATTCTTGTCTAATTTCATTAATAGTACTTGTCCCTTTTAACAATCGATTTAGGGCATTTTCTGCTCTATCGATTGTCTTTTCTTTTGTACTTAATATCTTTTTCATATACTCACCATCTTTCATGCTAAACTTTTTTCTAAACTTAACTTTTAATTCTGCTATATTGAACAGCTTTTAAACAAAATTCTAGTATTGAAGTAGCTCTAATTACTAAAGTCCCTTCCAAGTCATTTAGTATTTTTAGGGCTATTTCTTTTTCTTCTTTTGTAAGTACATCTGTTTCAAGAGTACCTTTTAAAATCATTTCTATTGCTTGTTTATCCATCTTTCTCCCCCTCTCTAGGCTTGTTCTGATTCTAATTCCTTCACTATTTCAACATTTTTGAATATCCAGTTCAAAGCTACTCTTTTTAAATCGTCATGATTTACAATCACTTCATCTTCCGCTAGCTCTACTTCTTCTAAAAATTCAAATTCTCCATTGTTTTCGATTTCTACTGTTAGATAAAAAGTATCTTCATCAAATATAAATCTAAAAGTATCTATAGTAATGTAAAGCATTGTCCCTGTAAAAATCTCAAAGTTCATGTCTTTTGTTTTTATCATTTTTAATCATCCTTTCTAAGCTTGTCCTAAAAATTTAAATGCTTTTAATATTTTCTGATTCTATACGCATCTGACTATTTGCTCCAAGAATCATAAATCTCAAATCTTCATTAGGTGTCCATCTTTTTATAAAATCTTTTGCTTTTTCTAGTTCTGCTACTGCTGTATCTTTATAACTTCCTACTTGCATATATCTACGATAATCTTTCCAGAATTGACTAAATGCTTTTTTATTAAGTTTTTGATAAGCTGGGGCATCTTTACCACCAAGTACAGATACAATTTTTGCATTTGCCTTTTCACGTATATTGTTTTGCTGCGCATAGTCTATAGTCATGTTGTTTTCAAGTTTCTCAATTCTTTTTTTAATTTTCTTTTGCTCCTCTAGTTGCAAGATGATTACATCTTCGATACATTTAGGTGTTCTGATTTGATTTTCCATTTCATGAAATTTGTTAATGTACCTTGCAGTAAATATTGCTCCTTTTTGTCCTGTTAGTTTATGTGCTATAAACTCACAACCCTTTTTGGTTACGTCATAACGCTTATATGTCTTGTTGTTTCCTTCTGCTTTATATGTGCTTTCTAAGAAAAAATCCTGAGAACGCAATTTTGCGTTTTCTAAATATTGGATATATGTTTCTATATCTCTCAATAAATCACTATGTCTTTTCCCTATCATCTCAGCTACTTCTCTGCTATCTAATGTAGCTGGTTTTGTAATCAATTCATTCATCTTTCGTTCCCCCTTTTATTTTGAAGCCATTTTATAAAGTCTGTTTTAATAACTCTTTTACTCCTGCCTATTTGTAGCTTTGGTATCCCTCCAGCTTCTACCGATATATCCATAAGCTCATATACTCTCCTCTTACTAAGTTTTAAAAATTCAGCCATAATATCTGCTGTTAAAATATCTGGCAAATCATCAAATTTCATTTATATCCCCCCTTTTTTTATTTTTTACTCTTCATGCGTAATTTTTCTTTAAAAAAATATCGTCTAAAGATATATCTAATATCCTTGCAATATTAACTAAAGTATCTACACTAGGATTTTTTCTTCCTGCTTCAATATCGCATATTAGTTGTGGACTTTTTTTTATCATTATTGCAAGGTTTGTTTGAGAAAGTTTTTTATGTTCTCGTTTCTCTTTCATTAACACTCTAAAATCATCATTCATTATTTTCTCCCTCCTTTTTACTCTTGTTGAGTAAATTATAATACGCATAAAGCGTAATTTCAATCTTTGATTATTCTTATATTTTACGCTATAAGTGCAAAAACTGAGATTGTGTAAGATAATCTCTCTATATCGAAATATTTCCGTTCTTTTCTTCGTTTTACGCTTTAAACGTATGTTTACACCACAAGCGTAATATAATATAATTTCTCTTAAAGAAAGGGTGTTATACACATGAATATAGGTACTAAAATAAAAGTTTTACGAAAAGAAAAAAAATTCACTTTAAAAGATCTTGCTGAAAAAACAGGCTTATCTATTTCTTTTATATCTGACATAGAACATCAACGCAGAAATCCAAGTCTTGAAAACTTGAACAAAATAGCAAAAGCATTAGGCATTAAAATTAGTGAACTATTAGATGAACATAACCATACAATTAGTTCAGAAATAAAACCTCACCAAAGATCAAAAAAGAGCATAAATGCATCCGACTCCGATGAAGTTAAAGAGTTTAAAACTGCAGAAGATGCCATGAAGTTTATATTAGAGCAACCAGCTCTTATGGCTTTTGGAGGCTATGATCTAAATAAAATGAGTGATGATGAAATAATAGAATTTGCAAATGAATTATTAAGACAATTCGAACTCATCAGTTATAAATATAAGAAATAATGACATTCTTCAAAAGGGGGCATAACTTCGATGTATTCTTGGATTAATAACTGTATATTAGGATTATATGATTTATATGCCACAAAAGATGTATATGAACTATATGACTGCATTGAAATTAAAATTACAAAATTAGATAAACAAAGTATTCTATTACAAGGAAATGAAGCTTACTACTGTAGAAATTATTTTGGGAATGAGATTGTATTTATAAGAAATGATTTAAATATTGAATACGAAAAATTTGTTTTAGCACATGAACTTGGACATGCAATACTTCATACTAACATTTTTACTGTAGCATACAATAATTGTCTTACAAATAGAGATAAAATTGAAATTCAAGCAGATTATTTTGCAATAAAACTATTAGAAATTGATATAAATTCCATTGAATATGATGGCTTCACTATTGAACAAATTGCTAGTGCATTAAATTTACCTATACGCTGTTTAAAAATATTTAGAAAGGATGAATAACTTTGAAAGGTCACATATATAAAAGAGGGGCAACTTACACTTATGTTGTTGATTTAGGTAAAGACCCTATCACGAATAAAAGAAGACAAAAAAGCAAAGGTGGTTTCAGGACTAAAAAAGAAGCCCAAGCAGCTCTGGCTGAAATTCTAACTGAATATCATCGTGGAACCTATATAAATGAAAGCGAAATCACTTTAAAAGAATTTGTAAAAAAATGGCTAGAGTTATATTCAAGTACTGGGAAAGTAAAAATAAGTACTATAAGAGTAAGAGTCCATGAAACTAATAATATCCTAAAATATTTTAAGCAAGTCAAATTAAAAGATATCACTGGAACTATGTATCAAGACTTTTTATTGTATCTAAATACAAAGTTTGCTGAAAATACTCTTCTAGGTATTCACAGAACAGCAAGAATGATATTCAAAAAAGCTGTTGAACTAAAATATATTAAATCAGATCCTACTCAATATTCAGTAATACCTAAAAAACAAAAAACTGTCGCAGAACTCGAAAGTGAGGAAGAAATACCTAAATACTTTGAGAAAGAAGAGCTTCTAGAGTTTCTAGATACAGTAAAGAAACTAGCTAATCCACAATACTATACAATTTTCTTAACACTAGCTTATACAGGAATGAGAATTGGAGAACTCTGTGCCCTTAAGTGGAAGGATATAGATTTTAAAGATAAAGAAATTAAAATCTATAAGACCTATTATAATCCAACTAACAACACAATTAAATATACTTTATTGCCTCCTAAAACTAGAACGGCTAAAAGAAATGTATCTATAGATGATACTCTTATTAAAGAGCTTAAAAAACATAAAACAAGGCAAAATAAATTAAAACTTACCTCTTGGCATGATGAAGATTTTGTCTTTACTAAAATAATAAACTATCCAGGGTACCCAGAAACTCCTAAGCAAATAGAACTAAAAATGGCTCAAATTCTTAAAAAGTCAAACATAGCTACATTATTAACTCCACATGGTTTACGTCACACTCATGCCTCTTTACTAGCTCAAGCTGGGGTAAGACTTCAAGAAATCATGGATAGGCTAGGTCACCAAGATGATAACATTACTAGAAACATATATCTTCATGTAACTAAAGACATGAAAAAAGAGGCCTTGCAAAAGTTTTCAAAACTCATGCAAAACCTCTAATGTTAGCAAAATGTTAGCATCATCATTCTTCTCTTGCTCAAATCTGTTAGTTTCAACAGATTTGAAAGTTTATTACATCATTCCTGGCATTAAATTTTTAGAGTTTTGTTAGTAAATCAAATTTATAGGTGTGCGTAAAACTAAGCAAAATCAACATTTTTGAAAATAGAAAATTATTCTTATGAATATAATTTATATTATTGTGTTAGCAAAATGTTAGCAAAAATATCTCGGGGACATTTTCTTAATTTGTCCCCATTTAATTTATTCAACTTACTACTCTATGTATATATTACCGATATTGCTCTAGGTTTTGTTGGATCTCTTTTTATATAGCCTTTTTTCTCAAGTTTGGCTAAATGTCCATGAACAGTAGAAGGAGATTTCAAACCAACAGCTCTACATATTTCTCTTACGGTAGGTGGATAACCTTTTGTATTTATTTCTTTCTGTATAAAGTTTAATATTTCTTTTTGTCTTTCAGTTAAACTACATGACATAAAATCACCTCGGAAATACAATAACATATTTTGTAAAATCAATCAAACATATGTTCTGTATGTAATTATTGAAGATGCTCCAATAAAGATAAAGTTCTAGGCGTTGTCGAAGGGGTGTTTAGGAGAGTGTGAGAGTGGAAATAAATCTTGTGTTTTTAATTGAATTCTATGTTATTACAAAATACTAAATAAGACTCCTCATTTATTTCGTTAGAATCGACAGAATATTACAAACTATTTCATAGAAATATGTTGCAATTTCCATTAAAATGTAATTATATAGTACTTTTATACTAAAATAACATTTTAAGGAGGTTTTTTTATGACTAACAAAATTTATGTTCCAATTTTAAAATGGAAGAAAGGAGAACAAGAAGCTTTAAAAATGCTAAATCCCGATCAAAAATCTAGAATTATACCATTAATTGAAATTACAGATTATGAAGAACCTATCAATATATTTGAATGCTTAAATGATTGTTTTCAAAATCCTGCATATATTGATACTACAATTGCAGCTCAAGAGATGATAGGGAATTTTTAATGCAAATAATTAAAGAATTCAAAAGAAACAATAAGAATATATTGCCTATTATACCTTTTTATGATTTTCCTAAAACAGCTAAACTATTATTACCATTAGTAGACCGATTAGCTGTAAGGATACCTATCCCAGAAGATATTGATGGTCCAAGTTACACAAATATTTTTGAAACTATTAAAGATTTTAAACGTGGTAATAATATACTTATCGATGTAATTTTAGATCTTAATATCATAACGGAAAAAAATGAAGCTAATAGACAATTTAGAGAACTTAAATATATTTTAGAAGAATTTTTTATACCCGAAACCTTCTATGAGTCAATAATAATTTCTTCAACTTCATTCCCTGAAAATCTTTCTTCAATTTCTGCAGGAGAAAAAGCCGTCTTCAATAGATACGACATAAAACTGTTCAATAAAATATTAGAAATGCCTATGTTTAAGAATCTGAAAAACAAACTAATTTATTCTGATTATGGGGTCACAAAATTCACCGATACTGAATTAGATTTTTCTAAAATGAGATACGGCCCTCTTCCAAAAGTTAAATATACAACAATGGATCAGTATATTGTATTGAAGGGTAAAAGAAATAATAATACAAAAAAGATGGTCAAAGTTATAGAGAATTGGCAAATGAAGTTTATGAGTCCAAATATTACTTTGGAGAAGAATTTTCTTTTGGTGATTTAGAAATAAAAAGAAAAGAGCTAATAAAAAAATAAAAGGCCCCGGAAATAGTACTAATTGGGTTACTATTGGGGCAAATCATCACATAGCTGTTGTAATTGAACAGCTCTCCAAGATTCTCGAGATTTAAGTTTTTCTTACAAAAATCTTTTTTTATTTTTTTGTTTTTTTCAATATTTTTCATTCACTATTTCACAAAAGAGCAAACCTAGTTTTTGCTCTTTTACTCCTTTATTTATTCCATTTAATCTCAATAGCTCTAATAATTCATTTTTTTTCCATAGTAACTGCGCTAAATAAAAAAAGTATCTACCTTTTTTTATTAATTTTTAAATTGGCGTTTCCTTTTTCAAAAATAGGCTGATTGCTCTTTTTTTACAACATAATATATTCCCCCACCAATCAGGAACTATTTCAATCACCTTAGAAATATGATTTTTCTCCAGTAACAATCGTCATTGTATCAAAAAAATCTTATTATAAGATTCTATTTGTGCAGGAAGTCTATCAAGTGTATCTTGCTCACTTTTTATTTCATATCCATGTATCTTTCCGTTTATAACAGCAATATCAATTCTAGACGTACCAAAACATACATCCATTTCATGAATTAATTTAGTTGTTGGATCAGATATAAAAGCTTTAGTTTTTAAAAACTTTTTTAATAGGAGCTCTCTAATATCTGGATCATAAATCTTCATTAAAATCATCCTTTACTTACAACATTTTAGTTGCAAAAAATAAAAATAATAGCATTAGTAAGTATAAGCTAATGCTATTAATATTATATAATATTTAATAATATTTTACAATTGCTATATGTCGTATAAATATTCCACATCAACTTAATCCTGCCACATACACATTCCCTTAATATACAACAAAAGAATGGCTTATACAACTCTCCTATTGCTTTTCAGTAGCGAATATTAATCAGTAGATTTTTCATATAATTCGTCTAATGTCATGCCAAGATAATCAGCAATTTTTTTCGCAACACCAATTTTCATACTATTAAAATTCTTTTTCCCAGATACATAATCTGATATAGTTTGTTGTGGGATCCCTGTATCCTTTGCTAGCCTGTAACCAGAAACATTGTTATCTTCTAATACTTTTTTAAATGACATTTAATCACCCTATTTCCTTCTTAATAGATCAATTATTAGTAGTGTTATCCCTAGATAGAATAATACATCAAATACTTTATATGGTGTTAATAAGTGAAGTGCTTGAATAATCAATAAGCCTACTAGATATTTTTTATTCATAGTTTTATGCTAGATGTGATATAATAGTATTAAGAGTTGGGGCTTTTTTTAGCCCCTGTGATTAGTCGTTTCTATCTCTTTTGAAGTGCAACTACTATGGCGATGGTACTTACTACTTCGAAGATGATATGGACGACTTTTTTTCAATTTCATCTAGCATTTCCTCACCTCTCTTTCTTAATTATATTATACCGTATTTTTCGGTATAGTGTCAAGAAATATTTTCCATTTTTCTCAAAAACTAAAAAAGCAGGAGCCTAAGCCCCTGTGTCTTCTTTCTTCTCACTTTTTGGATCATGCTTTGTAAAAAAGAAAGTAGTAATACTGCTACTACTAGCAATCAAAGCACCTAAAATCATTAGTATCATTTTCTCCTGTCTGAAATAGAATAGCGCTCCTGAAAGGACAAGAAGCACTATTAAAGCATATACATATTCAAATTTGATTCTCTTTAGAAATTCCATAATATTACCTCCCTATGTTTTGTATGTACCAAAAGAAAAAGCCTAGCAATGTAGTACCACCTAGCATTACTAAAGCTTTAATCCAGCTTGTTAGATTCTCTAATTTTTCTATCAAGCTTGTAATTTTCTCTCCTGTTTTTGCATTATTTATTTCTAGTTGTTTAATTCTGTCAGCGTGATTATTTAAACGATTTACAATCTCCTCGTGTCTTTCGCATACCATAGCAGCACCTACTTTCTAGTAATATTATTGATCATATTCAAAACAGCCCAAACTTCTACAGGTTGGGTTAGTTTGTTCTTCCAGTAATCAGGGCTATTAATTACGCCCTTTTCAACCAGATCCTTTAATGCTTTCTCCCCTGCTTCAATTCTCCAGTCTTTTTCTTCAAAAGTTCTAGCAATAACCTCATCTAGTGGAAATTGTGTTCCAGGACAAGTTTTAGGAGCAAACTTTGAATGTGGGTATATTGGCATTTTCCCATATCTATCGAAGATATCTTCTAGTAATTTGTATAATGTATCTAGCTGCTTTTTATTTGGCTCATAGCGATCAAAATTACCTACTAGGCATATTCCTATAGATGTTGTATTTTCTCCTTTTGTATGAGCTCCTGTGTCTTTTTCATCTCTGCCCTTGTGCAAAACTCCATCTTTCGTGATTAAATAATGATATCCAATATCTCTCCATCCATTGTGCTCTATATGATATCTTCTAATGCTTTCAAATGTTCCTCCATCTGTTGCGCTATGATGTAAAATAATTTTATTTGGATTGTTCATATTGTCTTTCCTCCTCTTTTCCCCATAAAAATAACACCTATAAGGTGCTTATACTATGCATTTTCAATTTCTGCTTTTTTCTGCAAATACTCTTGCTGCAGTCTTTCCTTTTCGGCTGTATCTCCTAACAAATCTGCTTCTTTTATAAACGTCAAATACTTTTGTTTCAACTCTTGTAATTTTTCTTCTTTCAATTCTTCTTCTGTTTTAGGTACTTCTATAAATTCTCCATTTTCATATTTTTTGCCTAATAAGTTTTCATTGAAATTGTCGATTCTTATTAATTTTTCATTACTTACTTCTCCTGAAAGCTCTGAAATACCAATGACAATATTTTCTTCATTTAATTGTGCATAATAAAAACTTCCCATTATTATTTTACCTCCTAATTATATTCTATTACTTGCCAGCTATATGTTCTTGTATAACTATACGAATCGCCACGTATCTTTAAAGTTGTTGCCGTAATAGAGTAAAGATATGGATTTGTATTAAAACCACCACTGCTATGGCTCCAATCACCATTTAAAATTACAACGCATTTTTCTGGATTTACTGTATTAATTGGTATATCATTATTAGTATAATTTCCTCCAGTAGCTGTTCCTCTTTGTATACTCTTAATTGGACTTACCATAACGTCTTTCCACACTCCTCCATAATAATATTGTAATTTTCCATTATACTCTCGAAAATGTATACCATCTACACTATCAGCATTTCCGCCATTAGCAGGGAGCGAAGATGGTTTGTTCAATAGATTATTCCAATCTCTTATAGAGTCTCTATGCCATCCATCTAGTAAGTCAGCGTCTAAACCACTACCATGACCATCTACCGCTTTAACTCTATCTCTAACATAAGTAGCAGATGTAACTTTACTGTATGCATCATTTGCTTTGTCATATGCGGTTTTAACTGCTTTACTACTTGCTGCAACAGTCGAACTTGTACTGGTTACACTATCACTTACGGCTCTTTGTGCTGTTATATAGCCTACATCATTACTTAACTGACTTAATTTTGTCGGCTTTATGCTATCCGCATAATTCTTTGCATTTTGTTCTGCCACATTAGCTTTTGCTTGAGCTCCAGAAGGAGTTTCTGCTCCTACATCAGCAGCAGTCAAAACTATATCTCCAGTTTTGTTATTTACTGATGTTACTGGTATATCTAAATTATTAATATCATTTCTTATTTCACTTATTTTATCGTTAACATTTTTTAATTCAGCATCAATAATATCAGCATTAGTATTAAAATCTTCAATATTGTAATTTTCATTTGCTAAAGGTTTCTTTAAGTTATAATTTTCAGTATAATCAGGCAATTATATCACCTCTCTTAAATCAATATGAGTATATAAAGCTAAATCAGCGTGGGTAAACTGGGATAAATACTGATAAGTATTGTAAGTATATTCAAAAGTAAATCCTAAATGTGCTGGTTTAATATCTTCTATGGCATTTTTTAAATCATCCATATTGGGTGGAATTCCTTTTGTCCCAACAAAAGTTATAGTAAATGAATAGTTTGAATTATTCTCTGTAACTTCAACCTCTCCATTACTATAGCTTTCAGCTACATTTTTAATTAGATTTATGGTTATAGTACCTTGTCCTCGAATTTTTGATTTTATAACACTTCTTCTATACTTTATATCTTTGTTCTTATTTACAGATATCCCTAACTCTTTTTCCCATCTTTCTAATGAAGCATCAGCTAAATCTACAAAGAATTGATTAAGTGTATTATCTAGTTTAGTCTGAAATTCTTGCAACTCAATATCATAAACATCAGTAATATTTGTCATTACTTTGCTTGTTCTATAATAATTAGGTAAATACTGCATTAACTTAGACAACTGTTACCACCCCTAGAACTGCTACTTCTGTCTCTTTTATTGATACATTAGAATTATTATTATTTATAAGTAAGTTACTATAATCTAACACTCCATTACTGTTTAATATAAGACTTCCTATTTTTGCATAAGACACATAATTTTCTTTAAAAGCAATTTCTTTTAAATGCTCTGTAATAGCATTTTCTATGTTTCTTTTTACTTGCTCTATAGTATAATTGTTAGAATCTATTGTAAGAGTAACATCAATATTGATTTGTAATTCTGTAGCTGACTCAACAGTAACTGTAGCCCCAATTGGTCGATTTTCTTCGATATGATTATATACATCAGTTACTAGCTGGCTATCAGCTCCAGTTTTATTACTATCAATTATTACTACTTTTACTGTTCCTGGGCCATTCCATAAAGGAAATACCTTTGCATCTCCTACGCCTGGTACCTCTTTAGCCCAATTTCTGTAGTGATATTTATTTCCTGAAGTTGCAGGAGTTCTTACTTTGTCATAATATCGTTGTCTTAATTCTTCGTCAGTCTCTCCATCATAGCCATTATCAATCTTTTCTTCATTATAGACTTTGGTAAGTCCAGACAAGGTTACAGGAAAGTATTTTATAGCATTTATAGGTACATTCCCTACGCTTCCAAATTCATCACATTCAACTTGTACAGAAGCTTTTAATGTACTATCTATAGTTTTAGATTCAAGTATTGTATATGTTACTGTATCATTTGCTACCTTATCTCCTGCATTTATAATTGCACCTTCTGAACCTTCTATAGTTACATATCCAGTTGCTTTTGTAGCAGGTTTTCTTGTTAAGCCTTGCTCTGCTACTTTCTTATCTAACCATTCACCAGTAGCAGTTTCAACAAAACCTTTGTCTAGTATTTCTTCCTGGTCTTTATATGCTTTTTCCAATTCTATCGCAACAGGTTTTGTAGCATCATAAAAAAAAGACCCTTCTGTCTTATCGTATTCATCTGAAATATTCGAAAGCATACGTTCATGTATAACATCTATTGTATCTGCCAATTAGAAATTCACCTCCTGGGTGAATGTTTCACCTGTTTTTAAATTTACTCTGAATGATACATTAACGATTGGATTTTTCTTTTCAATCTTCCATTCTGAAAGACTTGCTATCATTGGATTTTTCAGCAATCCTATGCTTATTTCTCTTTTTAATTCTGATTCGATAAAGCTTTGTGGATAATCATGGCCTACAATCAGATCCTCTATTGTAACACCATATTCTAGATCTTTATTTTCCTTTTCGTAAACTTTAAATTTGAATTTTTCAGTCCTCAAACACTTTTCTATCCATATTTTCAAAGCTTCAATATCGGATACTTTTACTAATCTTCCATTCTTTAAAATAAAGTCTCCAATTTTAAAGTCAAATAAAAAAGAAGTTCCTTGATTTGGTACTTCTTCTGTCTGATTAGTATTAATTTCTAAGTTTGCTATTTCGGGAAGCATTATAGCATCACCGCCTTATCGATTAAAAAATACGTTTGTTCATCTGTTGAAGGTATGAGTATTACTTTATCACCTTTCTTCAAAGTGTCTGTATATTTTATTGTCCCTGTGATTACTACATTTCCATTTACACTTCCATCCACTACAGTATATGTTGTAGGTGCTGGATTTACTTGCAGGGTAACAGATCCACCTTCTTCTGTAGTTTGTATATCCCCTGTAATATTTATTTCTCTTTGATAATCTGTTAGTACATGAGCTGCAATAACAAGATGCTCTTTTGTAAGAATAATCTTATCACCTAAAGCAATCTGGATATTTGGTGGTGGAGTAATAACTTCCCCAATCTGTGGGCCTAAATAGGGCTGATTATCCCTCTCTTTTAACATTTTTGCCAATTCACTTATTCCATCCACTATATCACCCCCAAATCTAGTGACATTTTATGAATACCATTATTTATATTATGAGTACAAGATATTATTCTATATTGCCCATTCATTCCAGTTATAGGTTCTATAATTTCAAGTATTCTTCCTGCTCTTACATCATCGTTGCCGATGCATTCAATGCTGTTGTCCTCAAATATTTTGTTTAAGTCCTTCAGTAAAGTTTGAGCAATGTTTTTAGCCTGTACTATATCTTTTTCGTCAATTGTTTGTACCTCTTGAAGTAGTCCATATTGTTTTATTGAAGTTTCATCTTTAGCTTCTCCAACTAATGTAGCCGAGTCTTTATTATTTACTACTATCATTATGCTGTTTTTCATATCTTCTATAGATCTTCTACGTGTAGGGTTGCTCATTGCACTAGTAATGCTATTTTCTTTTAAATTAGAAGCTAATTTGAAAGTTGCATTTATAACTAAATCAGTTTGTTTTTCTATATATAATTTTCCTTCTCTCATTTCTAGTCTATACTTTTGACCAGTTTCATTTGTTGCTTGCTGAAGAATGTCTTTTATAATATCACTTATAACTTTGTCATAATATATGTGATTAATTATGGTTGGAATATTAATTATATTTCCTATAGGCACATTAAAATCATTAAGTAGCTGAGTAATTGCCTTAGATGCCTGTATTTTATTAAACTGATATATTCCTTTAGATTTATTAAGATAAAATGCATAATCAAAAGCTATGTAACTTCTTGAAAACTTCCTATTTATTTCTTCAGCAACTATAATCCCTCTAAAAATTTCCTTCCCATTGTTTCTTAAAACTACCATTTGTCCGATTTTTGTTACATCAGAATAAGGTGTTTCAAAATTTAATTGTACCCCTAAGGTATCTTCGCTGCTGAACCAGCTTAAAGTTCCTATAATAGAGCTTATATTTCTTTGTTGCCCTGTAAAGCTATATACTATTAACTCATGCACCTTCTACACCCCCACAAATCTAAATTCTCTAAGAGCGAGGGAATATTTTACATCTCCAACTCTATCGTATCCATAATTAAATGAATCTATAGTTACTGGTAAATTAATAACTTCTTTGCCTTCTTTACTTGTTATAACTATACGAATAGGTACTTTTCTATCAATCCAGTTTAAAATACTTTCTACAAATTCATCTCCAGTCATTTTTTTACTTTTAGCAAATTCATATTCTTTATTAGGGAAAAAGGTTTCTATTGTTAAAGTTTTTAATCCCTTATTTCCTATTAAGTTCAAATCTCCTTGAGATATAGTGGTAAATGTTTCGTTATTATTGCTAAATTCCACTTGAAATTCTTCTGGAATTATTGGTAACTGTATTACCTGTTCTCTATTATTTATTGATAAAAATATATCCACTATATCCCTCCTAACCATTTGCTAGTGCTAGTTTTGTTTTTTTAATTATTTCATTTGCTATATATTCAGCATATTCTTCATTCCCTATTACATTACCTTTTATAATTACATTCACTTCAATTTTTGAATTATCTCTATTAATTATTTTTTCTGATTTATCAGCTGGAATAACTTGTGATCCATTAGGTAGATTAACTATTTCTCCACCACGTTCATTAATGCGTGCTAATCCACCTTTGAAATAACTTGTACCAAGTGCAAATTCAGGTATTTTAGGGATATTTATTCCCCATTCTTTTCCACCCCATCTTGGAACCCAATCAGGAACCTTTACTTTAATAGAATTTACTCCACCTATTACTGTATTAATACCATCTATAAAAAAGTTAATAAATGCTTTAAAGCCTGTTTTTACACCTTCCCATACTCCATTAAAAAATTCCCCTAAAGGTTCAAATGCCGATTTTATTCCTTCCCACAATTCTCCAGCTTTAGCCTTAATAGTATCCCAATTCTTATACAAGTAAACACCAGCTGCAATAGCAGCTCCTATTATAATAGACCATTTTGCTAAAGGACTTAAATTCATAACTGTATTAAGAGCTCCTTGAGCTAATGTAAGACCTTTCGTAACTAAAATTGCTCCTTTGGTTACTGCAGTAGTAGTTAGTACTGCCAATTTGTACGTTGTTATTGCTCCTGCTACCCCCAATATTATCGGTTCAATTGTAGACCAATTGTCGTTAATAAAATTATATAATTCAGTTGCTTTATCAATTACTCCTGCTACTCCATCAACTACTAATGGTAGCCCTTCATCTTTTATCCAATTTAAAGAAGGTTTTGCACTTTCAAAAGTGTCAACTAGCCAGTCTTTCATTGCTAAAGCTTTATTTCCTAAATCTGCTAATACACCTTTTACACCTTCAATAGCAGGCTTGTTTTCTTCAATTTTTGCTTTTATATTTTGAAATGCATCTACAAACCAGTTTTTTATTAATAAAACCTTATCGCCTAAGGATTTGATACCATTCTTAATATTATCTATTACAGGTTTATTATCTTTAATAACTTTTTTAACTTTTATCCATACACTAATAGCAACTTTTTTAAACCCTTTTACTCCTAAAATTGTTTTGTCAATAAGGTTTAAAGTAAACGTCTGTATTCCAGGTATTTTTTTAGCAAACCAACCAGCAAATTGAGCTTGTAGTGGAAGTATCTTTTTCCCTATTTCTTCTTTATAATCTCCCCATGCATTAGTCATTTGCTGTATCTTACCTTGGTCAGTTTCTGCAAGTGCCTTATTAACCCCACCAACATTTTGTTTTAATACCTCAGCAAGTGTAGCTGCCTTTTCTGATTCAGTTCCATATTTTAATATTTTTTCTTGTGCTTTTGTAAATGAAATACCCACTCTAGATAATGCTCCAACTTGTCCAGACATAACTTTACCAATTAAATTCCCTATATTTACAGCATCTTGTTGTGTAGCGTTTAATCCCTTTTGCTGAGCAAGTAAATCGTTCATTCCTGGAATTAATTTTTTAATAGTATCAGCTTGGAGTTGAAAAGTACCTATTTGTTGAATACCAGCAATTTGTACTTCGTCACCTATTACTCCTAAATTCTGTTGTTCACTAGCATATTTTTTAAGCCCTTCAATTTGTTGATCCGTAATACCTTTAGTATTTTTAAGAACAGCTTGTAGTTTTGTTTCAGCATCTATCTGAGCTTTTGCAGCTTCAACACTTTCACTAATACCATTTGATAATGCTCTAAAACCTAGATAGGCTCCTGCAATACCCACAGCACTTTTAGCAACACTTTTAAAACTGTATGCTACATCCCTTTTAAACTTTTTAACTTGATTACTACTATATTTAAGCCTTCTATTAAAACCTTTTACGCCTTTAGATGCCTTCTTCATATTTGAAGAAAAGTTTTTATCTTTTAGCGTTAATATAGCTTTTATACTTTTAGAAGCCACTCTATCACCTACCTAAAAAAGAAAAGGCTAAAGCTTTTTTAACTTTGTTGCTTTGCCTTTTCTTCCTCAAAATACTGCTCCATACTAGCTATCATAAAAAGTTTTTCTGTAGCTTTTAGATTGAGCAAATATTCTAGTTTAAAGCCTTTTTGCAAATAATGATGGAGAAAATACATTTCTCCATCACTTTTTATTAGTTTTTTATATCCTTAACCGCCTTTATTTCACTTCCATATCCAGCTAACTGCATACCATAACCACTTATTTGAGCTATTTCTCCGGGTTCAAATATTTTTTCAACTATATCCGTTGGCTCTACACATCCATAAGCATTGTGCAAATTAGTATCCTTTAAATTCGGCTCTACAACTATGTTATACACCATGTGTATATCAGCTTTTTCTTGTTGGTTACCATCTTGTGCCATGCTAATACACTCTAAACATAATGCTCTGTTAGGTTTTTTTATAGTTATGATAATTTCTTCTCCATTTCTTTCTATTGCTATATCTTCTCTAACATCATTTTTTACTTGATATTTTTCTTTTTGTTGTATAAGGTCATTTAAAGTTAGTTTTTTAGCCATGTCTTACTATCCCCTTTCAATCAAATCCACTAAATCATAATCAGCAAAAGCAAAAGGTAGTTCTTCTGTACCAGGCGTTTTTTGTTCAAATTTCATTAAAGTAAATTCATTAAACGTAACTTCATTTAATGCTACTCTTTCACTTCCGTATGCATCAGGATCAGCTAGTTTACCTACTATAGTGAAAGTTGGCATTTTCCCTTCTTTTAATTTTTCTCCTAATAGGTTAGCTCCTGTACTATAAACTTTTTTAAGTGTAAGTGTTCCTTCCCCAGACCAACCAGTCATTTTTTTATGTGTTGCAAGGTCTTCTGCCATATTTACATCTTCATAATTTATAGTTACTTTCGCTTCAAAACTATCTACATCTGCAAGCTTTTCACCATCAAGCCATACAGCTCCAAAAGTGCCATTAATTCGCCTATTACTTGGTATTTTGGTCATTCATATACCTCCTAACTATATTAAAATGCTAAATTCTAAATCTTCCATAGCGTCTACAATCTTAATGCTTGCCTTTGCATAGACGTTACTTCTAAAAGATTTTTCTTTTACTTGCTGGTCATTTAATGTACTTGTATCAGTTCCTATGCTCTCCCAAGCAAGTCTCTGAGCTTCAACATCTACATCTGCTTTGTTAGGGAAGTTTGGATCTAAAATTTCATCTCCAGCAAGACCTTTAAAATATGCATTCACAGAAGTAAAAAATAGCACCTGGTTGTCATAAATATTCGGTACTTTCCCAACATAGTGGTCATTAAATGTATCTCTTATATCGTCTTTTATCATATCCATAATCTCTATAATCTTGATTTTCTTAAAGTCTTCTGTCTTTTCTGTAGTAGTGGATACAAGAGAGTTAACTCCTCTACCTATCTTGATTTTTTCTCCATCATTAACTAAAATAAGCTGTCCATTATCTATATCTGCATCAGGAGTAGCACTTTCAGTAATGTTTTCTACTTCTGGAAGAACATAATAAGTTGCTGACCTATTGAAAGGTAATCCTGCTAAAATCCCAGCTATTCTGCAACAATATTCAGCTGTTGTATATTTTTTATCAGCTGTTTTTATATCGACAGTAGTGAAGTTAATTATGCCTTCATGGTCAGCGGTTGATGCATTAGGAAGTACAGCTTTAAAAGTCTTTTTATCATTATCTCTTTTCCCTTTTATCCAAGTTACAATATCAGTTGCATTTGTTAAACTTGGTATAGCAAGGTAATTCCATTTTTTAGACTCAAGTCTAGTAAGTGCAGCGTTATAATCTGTAGCTGTAGTATCTAACCTTTCACATATAACCTTGCTAGGTGTACCCATGAAAGTCTTTTTAATATAATCTAAATTATCAGCAGTCCAATCCGTTGTTTCTATTTCATCAACACTTGTATATTCCTTTGTATCAAATGTTCCAGTATCATCTTTTAAAATTAGTGCTACTATTCCTCTAGCACTTCTTTCTACTGCCGATACTGCTTTACCACTAAATTCAATATTTATTTGTGGTAATCCCATACATTATTCCTCCTTTATATAAAGATTTTCCATAAGCTCTGCGTCAGGAATTTCTCTTCCTTCTTCATATCGAATGTCAAAATAAAACTGTAATACGCCATCAGTTACAATACTTTCGACTTCATCAATATTAAAATATCTATCTTGTACCTTTAATTTTGTATCAAATACTTCTTCTAACTTTTCCTGTACTTCTAGTATCTCAACGCTGTATTGATACCTATTAGAAGGGAAGTAATATATTCTAACAGTCAATTCCCTATTTATCTGATCCTCTCCAGCAGGAGACTTTTTAACATTATCAAATTCCACAAAAAAAGAAGGTCTTTTAAACCCCTCTTTAATATCTCTGCTAGTTATTTCAGCTGTAAAATTAGCTGAAATAAGACTATTTATAGCTTTTTTTATATCTTTTAAGGTTATCACTGTATCACAACCCTTTTTCTAACATTTCGTCAAGCCAATCTTCAATCATTTTGTAGAATTGACTTTGAAATTCTTTCGAAGCTTTTTCAAGAACATGTTTTCCAGGTACAAATCCTACTTCTTTTCCATCTTTAGTTACTTGCCTATGGCCATATTCTATTAAATGACCATGATAGCTATTATTCCTTACTTGTACATTGTATGAATTATCTTTATTTCTTTTATATGCTTTTCCTCTCTTCCAAGATTTATGATAGTTTGCTCTACCCTCTTTGCTGCTATTATTTTTATCTTTTTTAACTAGTTGATTTGCCCTTCTTTTTATATACCTTTTCTTTTTTGTACCTGCTTTTCTCATAAATCTATAAGTTTCTCTAGGAAACTCTTTTTGAGCCTTCTGGAGTAACTTCTTTTGAAAATTATCTAAATCGCTAAAATCAAACCCATCTTCTATAGCCATTACTCTATCACTTCTTCACAGAATATCTCTAGAAATTCATTTTTAAAATATGGATTGAGGATGTATTTTATATCAAACCTTTTACCTCTAAACATAATATACATATCTTGGGTAATATCTTTCCCAGCGCTGTATCTCACAATTATTTTATGCGTAGTATTACTTAATATAGTTTCTACTTGTCCTCTTTGCAAACTTGCAGTCTGTGGAATTATAGCAGCCCATATAGTCTTAATTTTACTGTCTATATAGTCTACTTCCTCCAATTCATTTTCTATTTCGATTTTTCCGTATACATCTATCCTATGTCTTAATCTTCCTGGATTCATACAGTATCACCTTCATAACAATATTGCAATTGTATTAATATAGAGTTGAGCGAGAATGCTATTTTATCAGTTTTCTTTTCTGATATTGCTTCTCTGTTTTCATACCAATGTGTTACAAGTATTTTAATCGCTAACTTATATAACTCATTTGTGTCGTCATAATCTAATCCAGTAGCATTTTTTATGTATTCTTTTGCTGCAACAAGTAAACTATTTAAAAATATATCTTCTTCCGTATAGTCTTGCTCTAGTCTTAAAAATTCTTTTATTTCTGTTAGTTCCATGTTATCACCACCTATTTTTATTTTTTAGGTGTTTTCTTTGAGCTTTTTATTTCTTCTGCATAACCAAATCTAATTAATTTCTCTGCTATTTCCTTTTCTAATTCTGCTGTTTCGCCAGCTTTTAAGTTATATCCTATACCTATACAATCTATTAAGGCTTTGACTTTCAAAAAAAAATCACCCTCTTTCCAAAAATGAGAGGGGAATCACCCCTCTATGCTATTGCTACTTGTCCATATACAAATGCTTCGCTATCTCTAGTCTTAACTTCTTCACGTTCAATTGCTCTGAATAGAGTTACATCAGTTAAATATGCATCTCCCGCAACATCACTTGCTCTTAACTCCATGCCTTCCTTTTCGAACATTACTATAGCTTCTTTTAAATCACCGATTATGAAAGGTGCTTTTGTACCGTTTGTAGTGTCAGAAGGCAAATCTTTATTAGATACCATTACTATATCGACACCAAATAACTGTTTTCCAGTTGGGGAAGATACAGAAGGTTGCAATAAATAATTACCATCACTATCTTTTTGCTTATCTAACCAGTTAAAACCATCTTGATTTGTTACTATTACACTTGTATATCTGAAAGCAGGATCAAGTTGTACATTTAATACATCCTTAATATCATCTACACTTGCAATTGCTGTCTTAGCCTTCTTATCAAGTTCTGCAAGTATTAATTTGTTTCTAGTTACTCTTGATTCATCACCTAGCCATTTTTCGACTGTGCTTCTTATTGCGATATCACTATCTTTTAGTAATTCATTTGTAACTTTCAAAAAGCCAGCATATTTCTTAACTGAATAAGTTAATTGAGTGAATTGTGGTGTAGCTTTTTCAGGGATTGAACCATTTTCAGCAACTTCTGCAAATCCTGTTTGTTGTGCTCTTGCTTTAAATACTCTACTACCAGTTGGAGCAGTTACTTTTTCAACTGTAATTAAGTTTTGTAAAGCATCTTTTCTTTCTCTTAGCTCGTTAATTTTAGTTAAAATATCCTGTGGTACAGTATAACCCCCATCTGTACTAGAACCTTCACTCATAGCATTTTCGAATTTCGTTCTTAAACCATTTATAAATTCTTTTGTTACATCATCTTGTAGTGTTTCTTCTTCAAATGTTGCATTTTCCATTTCTTCTTTTTCCTCCTGCTCTAATTTCTCTTGCATAATGATTTTCGCTTGCAGTGTTTCTATTTCTGCATTTTTAGCTTCAATATCCTCTAATTTAGCTTCTTTATCTTCCAATAGTTTTCTCGCTTCGTTTTTCAAAACCTCTAATTCTTGTTTCATTTCAACTGATTTTAACATCTTCATTCCTCCTATAAATTTATTTTTAATTTTAATTTAGCTTTTGCTAATTCTAATTCGTTGCTTGATTTTTTTGTAGACTTTTCTGCAGTTTCTTCCGTATTATTTAATAAATTGCTTATACCACCTTTTCCTAGCAATTCATTTCTTAGCTTATCAATAACTTGTTGTGGTATTATTTCACAATTTACACTTGCTACAAAGCTGTTTTGATTATTTTCAGTGAACATAATTTCATCAATAAAGCCATAATCTAATGCTTTTTTAGGAGATAGCCAAGTTTCTTTATTCATCATGTCTAATAATTCTTTTTCTGTCATGCCAGTTTTTAACTCATACGCATAAGCTATTGTGCTATCAATACTTTCTAAAACTCCCGCTTCATGGTTAAGTGTATTTTTATCTCCATTCACTCCACTAATGCTAGCGTTATGTATCATTATTTGACCAGTAGGCGACATCATAACCTTGTTCCCAGCCATTGCAATTACACTTGCAGCACTAGCGGCTAAACCAACTATTTTTACTGTTACATTTCCTCCATAATCTTTTAGCATAGTATATATTTCTGATCCTGCAAATACAGAACCACCACCGCTGTTTATCTCAACTTCAACATCCTCATTATCTTTTGCATTTTTAAGTTGTTCTTTTACCTTCTTAGGGCTAGTAGCTTCCATTTCAAATAAATCATAAATCCATTGCACACTACTAGATATAATAGGACCTTTAATTTCTATTTTCATTAGCTGTTACCTCCTTTCTTATACTGGTTACCCACCATTGTAAGCGGTATATAATTGCCATTAGCCATTAATATATCACCGCCTTCATGTGTAGGTTTGTCTAAATATTCTCGTGCTTCATTTGGCGTATAAATGCCATTTTGCACTGCTGTTGCTAAACTTTTCATCTGTGTTTCTAAATCTGCCCTTAAGATCGAATTTACATTGAATTTAAAAAAGTAGCCTTGATTAATCATTTGGCTACTTAATACTTTATATGTTATTTCTTCTTCATATTGCTTTAAAATATAGAGAAGTGTATCTGTATAAAAAGCTAAGTTTTGCATTTCTGCACTTGCATAACTAGATTTTTCAAAGTCATTTATCTGATTAGGCATAATTCCAAATGCAGCTGCAATCTGTAATGCTGTATATTTTTTTAGCTCAAAAAACTGACTATCAGTCAATTTAATATTTAAAGGAGTTAATTTCATGCCTAGTGGGACAGGTATAATTTTTCCTGCATTCTTTGAACCATTAGCAAATTCTTCGAAACCTTTAACTAATCTTTCTTTAGCTTCTTTATTTAACTCACCCGTATACTCTAATACGGCTTTGCCTGTTAGCCCGCTCTTATATAAGTTATTCATAAAATTTTGGCTTTCTAAACTTCCTTCTACTGTCTGCTTTAGTATCTCTCTAACACTTTTACCTATAATACCATCAAACGTTGTAGAAGTCTTAAAATGCATTACCTCGTCAGAATTAAATGTATACAGCTTATTGCTTTTACTGTCTCTATATTTATACCAAATGCGTCCTTTTGCACCTAATATCCCTTTATCATCTACCACAACAGTTACATCTGTACTAGGCATGATCCATAAATCTTGCAATTTAGGGCCAATATATCTACACCACACGTAAGCATTGCCATAGTGATTTCTATTCATTTCGACCGTACTCCAAAATGTAGTAGCTGCCATGTACGGATTAGGTCGCAATTTTAATACATTATAAAGCTCGCTTTTATTACTTTTTATAATTCCTTTATCTGTATTTTGATACATTTTTAAGGTTAGTTTTCCTACACTTTCAGATAACTTCTTTATACAAGCAAAATAGGTTGCATCAGACAACTTGTTTTTATTTGTATTAGGGTCTATTCCTAGCCATTCCAAAAGTGCTGGGTTGTTTGTATCTACAGTCTCATTTTTAAATTTGCTTTTCAACCAACTAAATATGCTCATTTTCTCACCTCCTTACCAGCCCATCATGTTCAAATAATCCTCTGTAACTTCCTGAATATTAATACTTTCATCTATCAAATAAAGCTGACTATAAGCAAATATTGCTGCAACAACTAAGTCTATTCTATGTTTGTTTTTGTTTTCTTTAGCAAGTAATATATCATCTGTTGTTCTTCCTTTAACTGTTGTTGCATTGCTCATACACCAGTCTAACAGTTTATTTTTTTCATAGAATATATTGCCTTTATATACATCATCTCTAAAACTTTTTATACTAGGACTTAACTGCGAATAAGTTTGTTTTAGCATTATAACCTCGTAATCATTTGCTAAACTCTGCATCATCTGTAATGCATTATATGGGTCAGATACTATACATTTAATTTTGCAATTACTTTCTTCAATATTTCTTATATAGTCCTCAACAACTAAGTAATCCACTATATTGCCTTTTGTAATAGTGCAATATCCTAGTTTCTCCATTTGCCTATAATCTATTTTTTCTCGTCTTAACGGTAAAGTATCTTCGGGTAAAAAAGCATGTGATTTAAGAAAATACTGCCCATTTTTCTTGTACATAATATCTACTGCTGTAAGGTCAGTAGTAAGCGATAAGTCTACCCCTACCACAACCTCTTTGCCTTCTAAATCTATTTTCTCTAATTCACCTTTTTTCCAATATGTGAAATCTATATATTTATTTTCTTTTATATCATCAACAAATATATTCATGTGTTTAGTTAGAAATTCTGTACGTTCAGAAGGTTTTTCTAATGCTTTTTTACGATTATCTTTTATTTCTTGATAATTTTCTTTAATTCGTAGTGGATTAGCTTGTTGCAAGCCTATATCATCCCATTTATGTTCATCTTCTGCATAATAAAGCAAAGCAAACATTCTTTTATCTTCAATAACGCCATCATATACTTTTCTAATATAGTCCAGTTCTTCAAGCATTATAGATTCACTTTCGGCATATGCAGTTGTCAGTTTAAACCTTAAAGGGTTTCTAACACTTAATTGTCCTGATTGCATGGCTGTTATGTTTTTATAATCTCTAAATGCTCCTATCTCGTCGGCTATGAAAGCACTCGGTCTGATAGAGTTATTTCTATTTGCTTCAGCAGTTCTTGCTTGATAGTAACTATTTGTAAGTTTGCAAATTATCTTTCCGCTTAGAGTAGTTGACAATTTGAAATACTTTTCTACTACTGGACTTGCTTGTATTATTTGAGTAATAGCTTTTTTAACCTCTCCAGCAAGTTCCCTATCTAAGCATATAGAATAAAATTCACTGTGTTTGTCTTCCGTCAACATAAGTATTATTAGTATTAATGCACATATGAATGTTTTAGCATTTTTTCTTGGGATAAATAACGTAACATCTCTATATCTGAATTTTCGCTTATCTGTTTTAAATCTCCAACCAAATATATTGCATAAAAAAAAGGCTTGAAAGCCCCATAATCCATCTAATATTGTTTTACCAACTATATTTAAACCTGTTGCAAAATTTAATAATTTCAATATACCTTCTATCTTTTCCATTTCTGATGTATCAAAATAAAATTCAAAATCATCTTTATGTTGTCTCTTATTATAATCTATCAAGAACCACTTGCATTGAATTATTACTTCTTTAGTTGTTATTTCTTTACCTTCTACAACATCAGTAGCGTATTTAATAGCTTTATCTAAAAGTATCATTCTTTACCACCAGCTAATACTCTAAGCAATGGATCTTCTTGCTGTTGTTTCGCTTGTAAATTAATATTACCTAATTTTGCTCTCGACTGTGGACTTAAACTTAGTTCATTACAACATCTAAAGAAATCTTTTGTATATTTTTCTTTAGCTCTCATGAGATCTTTATTCATTAACATTTTTATATCTTTGTTAATCATTTTTTCTATTTGTTGTAATCTATCAATAGCAATAGCACAAGCCCCTAAGATGTAAATATCTAGATTCCCAAGTATTCCACTCGCTTCAAGTTCTTCGACTATATAATTAAATATTTTTTTCTGTCTTGCATTCAAATGTTTAGGTGGGGAAATTTTATCGGCTCCACCTCGTAATTTTTCTTCTGTTTCTAGCCTGATTGCTCTTTCTTCTTTAGTTAAATTCTTGCTCATAGTTTTTATGCTTTTTGAAGGTCTTGCCATTCCCTCACCTCCTGTCTTGATTTTTTTTCATTTAGGGAATTTTTAAAAAGCGAGAGAGGGCCCTGCGGTCTTTCTAGATTCACTAAAAACTTTTTTGATACCCCCTACCCCTTTACTGCAATGAATTAAGTTCCAACATCTTAATTGCAAACCTTCCAATAACACTCTCTAATTCTTTCTTAACATCTTGTCCATTATTTTCTTTTTCTTTTAGATCTAGCAATTCATCTATAATATCAGCCGCTTCTCTAAAAGTGTTTCTCATTTTTATTAATTCTTTTACATCATTCATTTTATTTCAACTCCTTATGTCTCTTTTGATGGCAACTCTCACATAAACATACTAAGTTATCTATATCTAATCTTTTATCCCAATCTTGTTTAATCGGTATAATATGATGTACTGTATCGTATACTGTGATTCTATTCTCTTTTAAACAGTCCTGGCATAAAGCGTGATCTCTAACTATAGCAACTTGTCTTGCTTTTGCCCATTCAGCACTATGATAGAATTTACTGTACTTAATGTTATCTTTGCTATATCTAACATGTCTATCATATTGCTTAGCGCTTTCTCTTCTTTCTTGCTTGTATTTCTTCTCGCATTCTTCACAATGCTTTTGATTATAGTCTATTATTCTTCCGCATGTACAAGTTTTCTTTAGTGCCATCTATTTCACCTAACCTATCTTCCCCCAACTTTTCTGCCTGATCCTCTTATTCTTTCTCCTATAACTATCGTGGCTCATGCATTCCTTGCTTCCCCAGTACTTACTATCTACATAAATATCTATATCCTCACATTTATCTTTTTCAGGGCAATCTGAACATAGAATCTCTGATGCACATACTATTTTACCTTTATGAAATTTAACTTTGCATCTGTGCAATTCCATGCGATCACCTCATTTATACGAAAAAGACAGCCGATTTCTCGACTGCCTTAGTTATTAGAAGGTATCAGGGGGTAACTACTTCTATAATAACATTATAGCATTGAATTTATGCTGTTTTGTCCTAATTTTGTCCCGAATTTGTCCCATTTTACAACTGGCTTACTATATATTCTATTATCTCTCTTTTCTTTCTATGTATAGTAGTTTTAGCATATGGTAGTATCCTTTCTATTTGCCTGATAGTCTTTTTCTCTCCATATTTTAATTCAACAATTAGTTTTTCTTCTTCTGTTAAATCTACAAATATTTTCTCAATCCTTTTAACATCTTCCTCTATTTTTCTCAATCTTGCTTTTAACTTATATTTCCTTTGGATTTTATATTTAAGTTCATTCAGTAACTTGTCTGTAATTCGTTCTAGCTCTCTTTCTACAGCACTTGATGTAACAATGCTAGATTGCACTCTGTCTTGGCTATAATCTATAGCTTTAACACAATCTGATAACTCTACATTAACATTCCTAAGGTCTTGTTGTATCTTATGTATAGTCTGCTTTGTATTCTCTATATCGTATTTTAATCTTTCAATTCTTTTGATCTTCTTAAAATGCCTATATAGTATTCCTTCTGTTCTTCTATATTGAATGTCCTCCAT